>NZ_PTQW01000011.1 GCF_004343725.1 Treponema sp. J25 | reverse complement strand
ACTATTATGGCAGAGCGCGAAGCCGCCTACCTTTACGGTGACATTCAAGCTTCCAGAAGGGATAGTAGTTCCCCCATCAAGGCGAGAAAGAATCGGCCCCATGTTCAGGTGATACACCGTAGCATCGGAGCTCAGGTATCCTCCCGAGAGAGAGAGGGTTTCTGTAGATTGATTCCCTGCTCCGTTAGTATACGAAAGGGTAAAGGAACCAGAAAGGCCCGTCTCACTGAGACGTACTTTTTTTCCAAAGGAAATGCTTAAGAATCCGACAGAACCGGCCATGGAACTGTTCTTTGAGCCATTGTAATACCATACGGTATCCGCCAGGTTTGCTACACCGGTTTCTGCAACTATTCGAATCTTTTGTTCCGAACTTAAACTTAATTGGAGCATTTCACAACTATCCAAAACTAAACTACCTATTATTATCAGAAATAAACTCCCCATGATCCTATATTTCTTAAGAGAGGGAAAAATTCTTCTTTTCTGATTGGTACCCCAAGAAACCGAGACAGTCTTACAGCACAAAATGGTACGCTTTTTCATCCTTATCCTCCTATTCCACCCTAATGGTTGCAGGAGCAGTACTCCCATCGATGGTGATGGTGACCTCATCGCCCAGGGTGATACCACTGATATAAAAGTTATGGTACACATTCTGTGTCTCATCTATCGCATTTCCCTGGGTAGCGGGATACCAGGGCCTGGTCCAACTTCCCACGGGGACCACCGTGCATTTAATGGCCGAACGAGTTATAGAAAGAACTGAAGAAGTTCCTTTGCCATCTTTAAGAATAATTACCGAGGTACTGTTATCCCAGTTGTTAAAATCTCCAGGAATAGCATAGGAACCACTAAGATTGGAAAAATTCTTTATCACAAAGGTTACCTTAGCAGCCTCCTGATTATGGAGCCCCAAGGGATCGGCACAGGAGGAAAACAGGAAAAGGACCCCTCCAAGGAAGAACAGAGTTAATTCCCACTTCCACAATTTTCTCAGTTTCACAACACACCTCCTATTTTAAATCCCAGATAAGACCAATACTGATACGGCTTTCCGTAACTGCTTCATACAAACTGTTAAGAAGGAAGGTCCTATGTTCGGGTCGGTTATCCGGATCATCGGCCCGGTACAGTTCGTAGCCCGTGCTTTCGTAGGGATCCATGCCGTAGGTAATATGGGCCCACAAACGGGGAGATCCTAAAGAAGTGATACTCGTTTTTTGGGAGAAACCCAGGGCAAAACCAAAGGGCACCCACGCAGGATCTTCACTCAATTTCTGACGAAAGAGGGCTGCCCCCGTAAATCCAAGGGAATCGTCCACATCGTAAGTGGTCATAACGGAATGATACAGAACATTCAGGGGATACCGGGAAGAAGACCAGGTACCGTACTCGGCAAGAAGCGCATAATCAAAAAGGATCTTTTTCACATAGGGAGAAAGCTCAAGCGCCTTTATCTCTATACCTCCCTCTGAGAAACGGAATACCCACGGACGATCACTGGCAGTATTTTCTGCAAGTCGATCCACCAGGAATACCCCATAGGCTGAAAGAGAGAGGTCAAGAGAAAAGAAGGGAACCAAACTCACATCTACTATTGGCTGGAAACGGCCAGTCCACTGCCCCTTTGTCAGGTCATCCATACCTGCCAAGGTAAGAGAGCTATCCAGGGTAAAGGAAAGGGATTGCCCTAATGTCAAGGTCTGGATCCAGGTAGTAGTAGCCGTATCCGCATCAAGGATGGCGTTGTTCCCCCAAACAGTGTCAGCTTTTTTCCCTGCAAAAGACTGGGCAACACTGGTGGTATATGCTCCCTTACTAAAACGTACTCGGCCAGCTACGGCAGAAGCATCAAGGCTAGCAGGGACCTCCGTACCAAAGGTTGTTAATACATGGAGTTCAATTCCAATAGTTTCATTTAACCGGAAGTCCCCATAGTTTGAAAGAGCATTAAGATTTTGTTCATTATAACGGAACAATTCCGTAGAATTACTGACGCTTGTAAAAGTAGCTGCCAACTGTACATCTTCTCCTAATCGAAGGTCCGTTACAGAATACAGGCCATATTCTCCTCGCATACGACTCAAAGCCACAAGAACATTAAGAGAGCTATTCTCTCCTAAAGATTGGAGGGCCTTTCCATTTCGAAATTCCCAAAATCCCTTACCTACATCATCCCAGGGATCCAGCACATTATAAATACCGGTGAAACCGCTCATCGTATTTTCATTGAGAGAGCCATATCCGATGCGACTTTCAACATGGGGACCCTTTATCGAAAAGCCCAGTTTGTTAAGAACTCCAGGAGTAGAAGAATTAAGTCCTGAAACCGGTGCAAAAAATAAGGAGGCAATCCCTTGGATACCATCACCCCAGGTAACATCAGGCACATTAGCACCGTAACTATTTGCCTGGTAAAGGGTGTGATCCAGTTTCCACAGACCTATTTCTGCATCCAGGTGTATTCCAGGAATAACCTCTCCCCAGAACCACCAGTTGGCCTTAGAAAACAAAGAAGCCCGATCTAATTCATAGCCGCTTTTGGTGCCCGTGGCGATATCACGGATAAGAGAAACCGTATTACTCGTTACCTCAATCCAAAGACCACTTTTAAGAGAACTATCACCCTGTTCTTTTGCGGATGGAATCACAGAAAGGTCCTCGTTTACGGGAATTTCCGTATCATTTTCTATGACTTGCTGGGCTTTTAAATCAAACGGGACCATCACAAAAGAGGCCATCCATAATGCTATCAAAAAGATTTGTTTTCCATGTGCTCTGAGATACCATACTAGAGATGGAAAGCTTTTCCCATGTTGTATAAACCATCGTGATCCGAACCTTTTCCGTTCTTTCATACCATTCTCCTATTTCGTATCAAGGTAGAATTCCACATCGTCGAAGTTTCCCCAACAGTTGGCATTCGCATCGATATAAATCCCGATGGTACACTGGTTATTGGTTACCTCGATGGCAGGGATGGTATACTGCTTCCAGGCTCGCCAGCCGGTGTTCACAATAGGTACCGAAATCGTCTTTCCCGACCCAAAGTCCCGGGCGTAGAGTTTTATAGAATTTTCGCCACCCCCACCCATGGCCCAGATAGAAAGTACATAGGTACCATTGGGGATGTTCTTAAAGGTTCTGCTGAGGTCTGACTTAAAAGGTTTATCAAGCCAATATTTGTACGTCCAAGAGCCGGTCCGAGCGTTAGCTTTGTTATTTTCTACAAAGCAGGCCACCGAAGGACCATTAAGCTTCCATTCCCCAAGCTTACCACTTTCCCAGGAAGCATCGGTTATAAGGTTAATTTTCTTACTTACCGTAATCTCCGCTTGGACCGGCAGGCTCGCTCCCTTTACCCTTCCGGTCAACAGAAACACCCGTTCACTGGTTTCTTTACTCCAATCATGGCGGTCCCATTCCACGTCCACAAGACGCAGGGCCCCGTCATTGAATTCAACTTTTATCTTTGAAGGGAGATTTACGGGAGTTGCGGGCGCGGTACGGAACTTAACCGGCTCGGCACGGACCGGAACAATCTGCACCGGTTTTGTATCGTAAACTCGATTAAATACCTGCATAGAAGGAAGAACCCGGCCTTTAAAGTCGAACATTGCCTGGTTCTCCCAGTTATTCCCTTCGCCTACAAACCAACCGGCTCCTTCGACAGGTATCCATTCAGGGGCCCAATAAAAAATACCCAGCCCCCCAGGAACCGAAGCAATGGCAGCCATGACGTCCCGGACTGCCGTCGCCTGCCCCTGGACGCTCGCTACATAGCCCCCCTGTTCATCGTCATACACTTTAAACACATTTCCCTGACTATCTCCATCTTCTTCGGTCCAACCATAGGCGGTTTCAGCAATAAGAAGTTCCTTTTTGTACCGATTTGCCAGATCCTTTAGGTTAGCCTGGAGATCTGAAAGGGGACCGTGCCAATAACAATAATAGGAAAGACCAATTACATCGAAATCCACCTTTTCTTTTACGATAGGATCAAAAATACTACGATAGAGAGCATTGTTTCCCCCATCGGCCAGATGAATAACTATTTTGATGTTCTTTGCTTTTCCTGAAGGATCTGCGTCCCGCACCGCTTTAGAGGCACTCTTGAGTAGCTTAATAAAAGCACTCATTCCTCCTACCTGCGGATCCCGATCATCCTTCCAGATCTTTCCTTCCGGCCAGAGCATCCCATTATTGAGTTCGTTCCCGATCTGCACCATGTCAGGGGTAACCCCGGCAGCGGTCATCTGTTTTATTACATCAAGGGTATATTTATAAATCTCAGTGGTAAGTTCATTAAGCCCCAGGTCTTTCCAGGCGAAAGGTTTAGTTTGGGTCTTCGGATCCGCCCAAAAATCACTATAATGAAAATCAAGGAAAATCTTTAATCCCAATTTCTTTGCCCGCTGGGCAAGCATAATCGTTCGGGCGAGGTCATTATTGCCACCACCGGGAAGATCCCCCTTATTAGCAATAATTTTTCCATCCCGCACCACAGCCTTAGGACTGCGAGGGGTATGCCACAGCCGAAGCCGTACCCAATTAATCCCGTGATCCTTTAAAACAACCAGGGCATCCTGAGGTTTTCCCTGAGCATCGTAGTATATCCCTCCCTTTTCTTCTATCTGAGCAAGCATAGACACATCGGCGCCCCGGATAAAGTCTCGGGGAAGTCCAGGAATAGGCTGAACAACCAACTCTTGAGCCCCTACAACCGTGAACCCCCATACCATCATAAGGCCCACCAAACGTACTATCCCTTGTTTCATAGGGATACCTCCTCTCTCTTTCCCATCAATTTACACGTGTTATTTACACGTGTAAATTGATGGTACACCCGGAATAGTAAGTTGTCAAGAAAAATTTTATACAGAGTAAAACAGAACCAGCGAGCACCGATAAAAAGAACACGATGGGCCTGTCCCTTCTTTATTAAAATTAAAATTCCGACATCCTCTTTTTATTTAGAACATTAACGAAGAAAAACTACCAGCCGAAAGTTTTCTCAATTGACAAAAAGACCTTTTCTCATTAGGCTGATTAACCTGTAGTACAGGTTTCATAGGTTGTTAACATGTCTAAGGCGGATACCATTTATTTCTGGCTCATCGAACAGTTTGCTACCAACGCCATTGCAGTGGGAGAGCAGCTTCCCTCTGAACATACCCTCAGCGTCCGCTTTGGCACTTCACGCCCTCAGGTGCGGGAAGCGCTGGCACGGCTCTTTCATGAAGGGCTTATTGAAACCCGCCGAGGCAAGGGTTCTTTCCGAAAAGCGACAAGCCTTCCTGTTCAATCCAATAAAGATATTGCGGTAATTCTTCCCCACCTTTCAGGATACGTGTACCCCGCCCTTGTCGAAGAGGCGGAACGGGCAATCCGCGAAAAGGGGTTCCAGGCGTTGTTTAGCTGTTCCGGAGGATCTCACCATACAGAAGCAGAAGTCCTTAAAAGACTTGCCGAACGTCCCCTGGCAGGAATACTTATCTCCCCTTCTTTTGATCTTTTCCCCGGATCTTCAGAAAATGTGTATCTACTCCGACAGTTCTCTGCTAAGGGAATTCCCGTGGTTATTTTAGATCACCAATGGGAAAGTTTTTCCTGTATTTATCTTGACGATTTTAGGGCAGGCCAGCGAGCAGCCCGATACCTCTTAGAAAAAGGGCACCGTTCGTTAGGTCTTTGTTCTCGTTCTGGTCATACACCGTTTGTACTAAGAAGTCAAGGGTTTAAAACTGCTTATCTAGAGATCCAAAAAAGCGATAGCTTTGAAGGCAAAGAGCTTTCGGTTTCGGAACTTTACCTACCCGAAGAACAGCGACAAGAATGGAAAGGTCTTATCAAAAATTATCTTGCTTCACCTCACCGGCCAACGGCGCTTTTTTGTGTCAATGATATTCTTGCCTTTGAGGTATGGCAGGAAGCCACCGCCTTAGGGCTTCGCATCCCTGAAGATATTTCCCTCCTTGGTTTTGATAATGCACCACTCATTACTCAACCTGATATCAAATTAACTACCTTTGAATATCCTGCCGGATTTATAGGCCGCCGGGGTGTCCAACTCTTATTTGAACTATTAGAACAAGGGGAAAAATACCCCCCGCTACATCATACCATTACCATAGAGCCCATTCTTATAGAACGGAGTTCTGTTTCTTATAAAATTCCCCAATCAGAGGAGATTGTATATGAATCACCGTGAGAAGCTTCACCCCTTCCCCTGGGAAGAACCGGAACAGACTTCCCTCCATCGACTTCCTATGCGGAGTCCTCTTTTTCCCTTTGCAGATCCCACAGAGGCCCTGAAGGACGCCCTGGGGGGCCCCCGTCATAGGAAACTTCAACAGGGAGGACTTCCCTCAAATACTCCCTGGGTACTGGATCTTGATGGCTGCTGGGAGTTCCTCTGGTATGATTCACCCCAGCACATACCTGCCAATTGGTATGTGCCACCCCACCAACAAGAAAGCTCTGAGCAGTGGGGATCTATCCAGGTACCAGGGAGTTGGTCATTGCAGGGATATGACAGGCCCCACTATACGAATGTCATCATGCCCTTTGGGAATGTGCCTCCTACGGCCCCGGTAACCCATAATCCGACGGGCTTGTATCGTCGTTCCTTTGAACTTCCTCTTTCGTGGGAACAACGCCGGGTGGTACTCCATGTAGGGAGTGCTGAAAGTTTCCTTGCGGTCTATGTAAACGGGCAGGAAGTTGGTTTTTCAAAGGACTCTCATCTTCCTGCCGAATTCGATATCACCTCCTATCTTGTCCCAGGGAAGAACTGGGTGGGCCTCATGGTGGTCCGGTATTCCGACGCAAGTTATATCGAAGACCAGGATCAGTGGTGGCTCGGGGGCATTCACCGAAGCGTATATCTTTATAGCACAGGCTCCGCCTACATTCAGGATGTGGATGCCCGCCCTCACCTGGCGGGTAGCAAAGCCGTTTCTAGGGGGGTGGCCCCCTATTTTCCCCCGGTGGGGGATGTTCATGGTGATACTCATCGACTCGATATTCAGGTAAAGGTCGGTTTTACCGCTGACCCTGCGGCGGCGATACCGGATCTTCCGGTACGAGCCGATTATGGGGAAGCCTCCTTTGAGCGAGCCCTTCCATCGCTCCCCTGCCGTGTTCAGTGTACGTTGTATGAGCCCCTCTCAGAATATCAAGCATCGGTGGGCGATGAAAAAGTCCCCTCTTTGCAAAAAGTCGAAAGCGCAGAAACCACCGTTCCCCCCCTCTATGCCTTTGGTCGTTGGGAAGGGATCTTGAGCATTCCTATAGCCCAGCCACACCTCTGGTCCGCTGAAGATCCCTTTCTGTACGTTCTGGTGATAACCCTTACCGATGCGGAGGGGAATAGCATCGAAAGCACGGCCCTGCGGGTTGGTTTTCGACAGATAGAAATCCGGGATCAGGCCCTCCTGATTAACGGGAAACGGGTTCTCATAAAAGGGGTGAACCGCCATGAACACGATGAGCGGACCGGTAAGGCCCTTTCCCTTGAGTCCATGGTTACCGACATCCTCTTAATGAAACAGCACAATATTAACACAGTCCGAACGAGCCATTATCCCAACGACGAACGGTGGTATGACCTGTGTGATGAATTTGGGTTGTACGTCATCGACGAAGCCAATATCGAAAGTCATGCCTACTACGACAGTATCTGCCGGGATAGCCGGTATGCCCAGGCCTTTCTCGATCGGGTCTCCCGTATGGCCCTTCGGGACAAAAATCATCCCTGTGTTATCATGTGGTCCCTGGGGAATGAATCAGGCTATGGACCCAATCACGATGGGGCTGCCGGGTGGCTGCGGTCCTTTGATCCATCCCGCCCGTTACACTACGAAGGGGCCTGCCGCCCCAACTGGGGTCAGGGGGCTCATCCCCTTATCACCGAGGGTCGGGGCACATTGGCCACCGATATCGTCAGTTCCATGTATCCTGCGATTTCCTGGCTCTCCGAATGGGATCGAACAACCAAGGATTACCGCCCTAACATCATGTGTGAATATTCCCACGCCATGGGGAACTCTAACGGCAGCCTTTCAGATTATTGGGAGGCAATAGAAAAAGGCCAGGGGCTCCAGGGGGGCTGTATCTGGGAATGGATGGACCACGGTATCCTAGTAGGATCCGGAGGGGCCATCGCCCCTTCCTGTCAGACACCCCCGGGGCCCAATGCTCTCACCTTTTTTAAAGATTCCCCGATAGAGACGGCGGGCACCGCTTGTAAGGCAGATACCAATCCGGCGGAGGCAACCAAAACCTCTCGCACAGAGACGCTCCTTCGGTCCCCGACAGAAAAAGCAGAATCCTCAGGGCGAAGTAAGGCCTGGCGCTATGGAGGAGACTTTGGGGACCTCCCCACAGACTACGACTTTATTGCCGATGGGCTTGTCTTTCCTGATAGAACCTTAAAACCCGTCATGGCAGAGGTCCACCGGGTGTACCGGCCGGTTAAAATATATCGTACCCTGCCCACCCGCTATCATACCCAGCGGGTTAGCGATGCAAGTTCCCCCGGCGCCGAAATCCAGTTTCGCTGGAATAGGATTTTTATTCACAACTGTTACGATTTTATCGATCTTTCCCATCTTGAACTGGCATGGCAGATTGTTTCCGGCGATCCCTCAGAAAGGAGAATCCCCGTAGTGGAAGGGGTTGTTCCTATGCCTCCCTGCAAACCGGGTGAAATCGTTTCACTGGAATTACCCCTGGATTATAATCAGACCGTGGAGACCTATTTTCTAAAAAAAGATCCCCTGGTTTTACAGCTCTTTGTTAGACTTGCCGTTCCTACTTCCTGGGCAAGGGTGGGCCATATCGTCAGTAGCGAGAGCTTTGAGCTTACCCCCTGGGATATGAGTGACTTGAGAGGGCAGAAAAAAACGACGGCCCAGGGAAGGGAGCACCCGCAGACCAGCGACATCCTGGTTCGTAGAGAACAAGGGCTATTCTCGGTGTACATTCCCCAGTATGGGGAATTCCTGCAAGAGCCTATCCGGCCCCATCTGTTCCGGGTTCCCACGCAGAACGATGGGCTTAAGAATTTTCAACAGGTACGTAACCGTCCCGAATTCTCATTTTACTATGCCAACAAGGCAATGAATGCCTGGTTTGAATGGGGACTGGATGATCTGGTACTAACGCAAGAAGATTTCCCTGAACAACATCTTCCAACGGGCACCATAGAAAACCCAATCTCTCGAGATAAAAAAGCATTTCCATCTTCGAAATCCTCTTCTCAGGGAGAGGAGGAGAGCATCATTTCAGCTACCGAGACAATATGGCATATCACCACAAAAAAGGGAAAAGATGTTGGTTACTATCACGAGAGGATTACCCCTCTTTCGGGCAGGCTGTTCCGCCTCGATATGACCTTCATTCTTAACCCCTCTCTACCAGAGCTTCCCCGCATCGGCATTCAGATGAAAACCAGACCTTTTAGTCATGTGGAATGGTTTGGCCTTGGGCCCCACGAAGCCTACAGCGACAGGAAAGCGGGGGCTATGCTTGGGCGCTGGTACGCTTCCATACCTCAACTAGTTACCCCCTATATAGTTCCACAGGAGCAGGGCAACCGCCACCAGGTACGATGGCTCACCCTGTACCAGGTAGAGCGGCCCCTTCTCTGGATTGGAAGTGAAAAACCCTTTGATTTTTCGGTAAGCCCCTACTCCGACAGGGAACTCTGGGAAGCCCGCCACTGGGATGAGCTTCCTCCTTTCGAAGAAGCCTGCCAGCGTGGACTCTGGCTCAATCTCGATATTGCCCAGCGGGGGGTGGGGACCGCTACCTGTGGGCCTGACACCCTGGAGGCATATCGATTATACCCCGGTATGCATCGAATGACCCTGTATATGGGGCTTCCCCCTACCAGAGAATAATTTTTTTACGATGGAGGAGCCATGAATCAATCTCGCTTTACCAGGATCATTGAAGGGATTGTATTTACCTCCCTTCTACTTTCTCTCTTGTACGCAGGTTTACGACTTTTTGTGGTCTCTCGCCAAAACCATTTACCAGGAGATCGTCCTGAAAGCGATTATGTGGTAATCATCCTGCAGTGTTTACTCGGTATTTTCATGATGTTCCTTCCTGGCTTGCTGAGACAAAAGTTCAGCATCCAGATTCCTAATTCCATGTATCTTGCCTTTGTTCTTTTCCTGTATTGTGCCATTTATCTCGGAGAAGTACGAAATTTCTATAACCTTTTTCGGTATTGGGATACCATTCTTCATACCTTTAGTGGGGGAATGTTGGGGGCTTTGGCTTTTTCATTCATTGCTTTATTGAACAACTCCGAACGGGTCCCCATGAATTTAAGTCCCCTTTTCGTGGCCCTTTTTTCATTTTGTTTCTCCGTAACCCTTGGGGTGTTATGGGAATTTTACGAGTTCCTTGCCGACGGGCTTTTTGGTCTTAACATGCAAAAATTTATTCTTCCCGATGGGACACTCCTCGTAGGACATGCGGCCCTTACCGATACCATACTGGATCTCTTTGTAGATGCCCTGGGAGCCCTGGGGACCGCAATCCTCGGATACATATCCCTTAAACACAATAAAGGATGGATAGATCGCCTTTTAGTACGCTCGATTGCCCTGTCAAAAGAGTAACTCTTTTCATTGTAGGTTTTGATTCCTCAAGAAACGTGTTTTGTGCTTTTTCTAGGGCCAGTAGTATCATCAAATTAGAGAGGGATCTGGGGTTAACAAAAATATACGACAGGGCAGTGATCTTTTAAAAGATACAAGACGGAGCGGGGCCTTGACTTTTTTTTATTTTTCCGGTAGGATGCATCCATCGTTCATGCGGCGATGGTGGAATTGGTAGACACGCTAGCTTGAGGTGCTAGTGCCGAGAGGCATGCTGGTTCAAGTCCAGTTCGCCGCACAGAAAAAAGGCCCGGTCTTTATCGACGGGCCTTTTTCATTTTCCAAAATGGATTTCCATGTCGGAGACGGCGCCCAGGCTTTGAAGAGCCGTAAAGAGTTTGCGTTTTTGTTCAAGGGACCCCCGGGTAAGACATTCAAGGCGCTTTCTAAAATCCAACCGAGAATCGATATTTTTTGATGCACACTGACAGGTAATCGTAGGCCACCCCTCTTTTTGCACAAAACGACTTATACTTTCCTCGCTGATATAGGCAAGGGGACGAATCAGGGTAACCCCAAAGGAGGGATAAAACCTACGAACAGCCATTGCTTCGGCTTTCCCATGAAGACAGCTATTCATAAGAAAGGTGGTAAGGATATCATCCAGATGATGTCCTAGGGCAATTTTGGTATACCCCTGGGCGTAGGCAAAATGCATCAGCTGTTCCCGCCGTTGGATCGAACAGGAATAACAGGAGGAAGGGCCATCCACAGGGCAAGCGGCCGGCACAGATATTAAAGTGAGTTCCACGTTCCAGGACCGAAGGAGTTTTTCATAATACTGGGAAAAAAGATTGGCATCTTCTTTGGTTTGTATCACATGCACCGCCCGCACAGAAATTTCTAATCTTTTCCATTGAAGAAGCTCAGACAAAAGATAGGTAAGAATAAGAGAGTCCTTTCCTCCCGAAAAACCAATACAGATGCGATCTTTTGCATTTACAAGACGAAAATCATCTATTGCTGAAAGAAAGGCCTTTTTAATATTCATGAAAGGGATAACAGCCTCTTCTGGGTTTACTGAGGAGGGAAACAACAGTCGGGATGGAGGGATTTGAACCCCCGGTCTCTTGCTCCCAAAGCAAGCGCCTTAGCCCCTAGGCTACATCCCGTACGGATCGGTATACTACCAGAGATTGGCGCTGCTGGTCAATCGGGGCGGTTGGGTATTACCCTTTTGCAATTCGTAAGGGGAAACATGCGGCTTAGCTATCTTCCCCTCCCGGGGGAAAGAGATACAGGTCGGGGAGTTTATGGGTCCGTTGCAGTGAAAAAGACCACTGGGCACGTTCTTCACTGGTTACGGAAACTTCAAAATAGTGCAGCAGAGTTTCAAATCCGGGAGCCTCGATACGAACCGCAAAAGAGAAGGTGTGCTGGAGCCCCACCTTTTTTGCGGGCACCGGTTCTGGCCAAAACGTGAAAGTCCCCGCCGTATTTGCTACAAGATGAAAGGGATTCTGCCAGTTGGGATCGATCATCCGGGCCCGCTTGCCTTCGCTCAATAATTCAACATCGATATCGGTCATAGGCTCAAAGTTGCTTCCATTAAAAGCCCGGCCAATGATGGTAGGTATATTGAACACTGGCCCCAGTATAGGATGGCTTGGTTTCTGCTCAGCAGAGGTATGGGGAAAGTGGGGCCGTTTCGAACGGGAGATTTTGTTAATCCCTTCGTAGATGAGACTTACAATATCTGCATCTTCCTGTTGTCGCTCGATAAACTCGCTTTCTGAACGGGCCGCTCCCCGGGACGAAATCACATACCGGGGGGGCACCCGATTGAGCACATAGCAGGCCGTATCAAGACGACATTGATAGCACGTACAGGGACGGTCTGGTTTTCCTTCCTGTTCAATTGCATCGTATATCTCATGGACCAGTTGCAGTACCGTATCTTCGGTGGTGTTGTGGATTTCCATCTATTCCTCCAGAATCTACGATAAGTGTAACCAATCCAGGGGATTTTGCAAGACATCCCGAAGTTTTGGACTCCCTTGAATGGCAGAAAACCGGTCGGGATGAACAAAGACCCGAATATGTCGGATCGAAGCGGTAAACGACTGGATTACCTCCCGGGAAAAAACGGTACTCCTTTCAGGGAATTCCCGACTATCCTCTCGAATAAAAAGGTTCGTTTCAAAGGAAATTTCTTCAGGAATATCGATGATGAGGTCGCCCTTCGTAAAAGGAATGCCGCTTCGCTCTTGCAGCTTTTGACGGAGCACCTCTTCTTGGGATTCCCGCTGTTCTAACGCTGAAAGAGTTGCCAGATATGTCGGCTCGGGAGGATATTCTGCTATTTGAGGGTAAAGTTTTCCCTCTTCTACCATAGTTACCAGGGCACTGACAGGGGCAGGAAGTTTTTTCCCTAATGCTATAAGCCCCTGGTCATCCAGGTTGTAGAGGGCTTCTTTTTGCAGAAGGCCTTCCTTTAGGGCAAGAAAAATGGCTTTTTTTATCATCGCCGTGGCGCTTCGCACATCCCGTTGCCAGTATACGGCCCGATACATGAGGTACTTCGAAAAAAGGAGGGCCTCCACGCTGGAAATCCCCCGCTCGTCTATCATAAGACCGTGTTGGGGATGGGGCCAGAGGTGATGGATAATAAAATCCACATCCTGAATCCCATAGGGGACCCCACAGGAGTGGGCATCCCGGGTAAGGTAGTCCAGTTTGTCCGGGTCAAGCACCCCCGAAAGGAGTTTTCGGTAAAAAAGGACTTCCCTATTTTCCTGACAGGGAAGTTCGTCATCGATAATAGCCGCCGTCATGTACGGGTCTGCGCCAGTCCGGCCTACCAGGTACTTTACTTCATCCTGAAGGATAATGGTGGCAGAAAGCTCTTCGTGTCGGCTGAGGGGAAGTTCTTTTAAGGAATGGGTGTACGGGAAATGCCCCAGATCGTGTAAAAGGGCAGCGCAGAGGAAGGACATAAGCCCCGTGGGACTTACCCATGCATCGGCACCCCGGTCAACAAGTGCCCGAATGAGCCGCCGGGCTAAATGATACACCCCCAGGGAATGGGCCGCCCGGGTATGGGTGGCCCCCGGATACACCAGGAAGGTCGGCCCCAGTTGTTTTATCCGCTGGAGCCGCTGGAAAGGCCGAGAACGATACAGTTCTCCCAACGGCGGAGAAAGATAGATATGCCCCCATACGTTACAGCGGATCGGCTCTCCATAGCCCTGATCGAGGAGGACCCGTACATCCCTCTGCATGGACCTAGCTACTCAGCCCCTTCGTGTAAGGCACCAATCCCCCGGCCCGCAGGATTTTTCGGGAACGGCCATCCACATCAAGAATAGCCGAAAAGGTTTTGCCGGTGGTCACGTTGGTTACGAGGATCTCCTTCCCATTTCCTTCCAGGAAAGAGTGGAGCCCCTCTATTTTAAGGACATGGCCGGCTTCTATCGTATCGTAATCGAGGGGATTTGCAAACACCAGGGGAAGGATTCCATAATTCACCAGGTTTGCCTTGTGAATCCGGGCAAAGGACTTAACCAGCACCGCCCGCACCCCAAGATACATGGGCGCCAGGGCCGCGTGTTCCCGGGAAGAACCCTGGCCATAATTGGTTCCCCCAATGACAATCCCCTTTCCTGCCTCTTGGGCCCGTTTCCAGAAATCGGGGTCAAATCGATGGAACACAAACTTGGAAATTTCTGGAATATTGGAACGAAGGGGTAAGACCTTTGCGCCCGCAGGCATGATATCATCGGTGGAAACATTGTCCCCCGTCTTAATGAGAATGGGGGCTTCCAGCCTGTCTTCCACGGGCCTTGGAGTGGGGCAGGGCTTAATATTGGGTCCCCGTTCAATGGTGACGTTCTGGGCCTCTTCCAGGGGAAGGGGGGCAATGAGCATTCCATCCTTCGCCTGTTTAAGGGCCCGTTGATAGTAGGAGGAGACCTGGGGTCGGCGGAACGAGAGCGTATTGGGATCGGTAATAACGCCGTTGATAGCCGCCGCTGCAGCGGTTTCGGGGGATACCAGGTACACCCGCGCGTCAGGGGTACCAGAGCGGCCTTCAAAGTTTCGATTAAAGGTCCGCAGGCTTATCCCCCCCGATTTAGGCGCAAAGCCCATACCGATACAGGGACCACAGGCGCTTTCCAGAATACGGAATCCTGCCCGGATAAGTTCTTTAAGAATGCCCGCCTCTTCTGCCGCTAACAGCGTAGTACGACTTCCCGGAGCAATACCCGCAGAAACCCGAGGATGCACCACCTTACCCCGCACCATTTCCGCCACCACCGCAAGGTCATCGAGGGATGAATTGGTACAGGAGCCGATGACCACCTGGTCTACGGGAATTCCTGCCAGCTCTGCTATGGGCGCCACATTGTCCGGTGAATGGGGCTGCGCGGCAAGGGGCGTAAGTTTAGAAAGATCGATCTCAATGATCCGATCGTACTGGGCATCCGGATCAGCCTGCAGGGGAATCCAACCATCTCCCCGCCCCCGTTCTTTAAGGTAGCGACGGGTAACCTCATCGGAGGGGAAGAGAGAGGTGGTGGCGCCAAGTTCTGCGCCCATGTTCGTAATAGTAGCCCGCTGGGTAACGGTAAGGGAACGAACTCCCTCTCCAAAGTACTCGTAAATTGATCCTACCCCACCTTTTACGGTTTCTCGCCGTAACAGTTCAAGGATAATATCCTTCGCAGAAGCGGCTCCCTGGAGGCGCCCCACCAGATGCACCCCAATGATTTTAGGCATCACCAGGTAGAAGGGCCCACCCCCCATGGCAACCGCCACATCGAGGCCCCCCGCTCCAATGGCAAGCATGCCCAGGCCTCCGCCGGTGGGGGTGTGGGAATCAGAGCCCAATAGCGTTTTTCCGGGTAAGCCGAAACATTCCAGGTGTACCTGGTGGCAGATACCATTGCCGGGCCGAGAAAACCAGATCCCATAACGGGCGGCCACCGTCTGGAGATACCGATGGTCATCCATGTTTTTATAATCTTCCTGAAGGGTATTATGATCCACATAGGAAACAGAGAGTTCCGTCTTTACCCGTTCAAGCCCCATGGTTTCAAACTGTAAGTATGCCATGGTTCCTGTGGCATCCTGGGTAAGGGTTTGGTCTATGCGAATACCAATTTCCTTTCCCCGTTCAAGGGTACCCTCTACCAGGTGATTCTGAAGTATTTTTTCCGTAACCGTCATGCCCATGCTTTCACTCCCTCGTACAAATTCCTATGGGCATACTAATCGGCATCTCTTATTTAGTAAAGAGGGCCTATAAAAAGCCCTCTTTTGTAAAGGTATTGGAAAGGTATATGAAGATAAGGCTTCCTGGAAAAAAGAAAAAACGTTTCTACACGGGTAAAACAGTAATTCTGAGGAAAAGCCTTTTTCATATTTTGGCACAGCACCTAGTGTCTCTGCCCCTTTGACGGATACTTCCTTCCATAGTACAATCAAACCAGTATAAGACCGCCACGGAAGGCATAAAAAGGGAAAGGAATCACCATGAAGACCCATCGTATTGGCATTCCATCTCTCATGTATAAAAAGATAGGGGTATTTTTTATCGTCCTATCCCTGACAGGATACCTTTCGTGCTCTCAAGAAGTTAAGGCCGGTCAGCTTCAAAAGAATATGCCACAGACCATAACGGATGATACTGTTTCTGCCCAATCAAAAGGCCCCCGTTCTATCGTGGTCCCTCAATTGCCTATTCAGAGTCTCCCCCAGGAAGTATCACAGACAGAACAAAAGAATGTTTCGGTAAGCCTTATTATTCCTTCAGGAAACGAAGGGCCCCACTATCCTATCGATTTTATGATCGGACCTCTCGGAAAGGAGGGGTTTTCCGATGAAACGTATGAATTTGCCCGTTCTATAGTAAAATCTTGTGCCCAAAAAGATATGGAATGGTTACTTTCCCAGGGACTTTCTCAAGAAGAGGTTCAAAAATTACGTTCCCTTCTTCCCCCGGGACAGGTGACCTATCGGATTGGCGGAGGGGAACGCCAAAAGGGGGGGGGCTATTCATTTTTGTTCCGGCTTATTGGAGAAGGGAATTTTTATACGGGCACGGCGTACGTGGATCAAGAGGGAGACCGTTTTTTGATTGAGGAAATAAAAATAGAAAAGGATCCTCCCCTCTCATTTGATCCTTTGAATTATACATCCTTAGTATTCAATTGAAAGGGAAGAAGATGGCCACAGCAATCAAACGAATAGAAAAGGAATTCCTTCTAAAGGTTCTTGCGGATGAGCAACTTCCTCTCATGTGCTTTTATAATCGCCTCCATTATACCCTGGTGGTACAAAAGGTAGGTAAGGAAACCTTTGAGTTAAAGGCCAACACCCCCATTCAAGGCCTTAAAACAGGGATAAAATTAAATTTTGTCTTTGATTATCGAGGACAGGTGATTTCCTTTTCGGCACGGGTTATTACCTATAAAGAAGAATTCCTTACCGTAGAAAATCCTGAGTTCTTTTATAAGAATCTTTCCCGTTCGTATTCACGGGTTCAGGCACCCCGGGACTTAGTCATTCAATTTACCTTTCATGGCGATCGATATAACTTGGATTATCCTAAAGTCCAGGAATACGAAATTGAAGAAATTAATACATTAGTAGAACACTTTGATCCTAAAAACATAAAAGGAATTATTCAGCAACTCGCCAGTTGGGCGGCAGAAACCACTTCGGGCTACAAACTGGTTATTTTTAAGGATACCAAGCCTACAAGCCGGGAAGAAAAGCTCCTGGCAGAAACAGGGAAAGCCCTTTTCTTGCCCTCTACCTATACGGGTATCCCTAAAACGGACCCTTACCCTAAACCTCGTATCATTACCGAGGACATTTTTGTCCATTATCTTTTGCGTTCTGGGGTTGATAAAATATATGTGGATGACGCCATTGCCCGGTTCATAAAATCGAAACAGGATGACTCAATTTTCTCGGATCTCTGGGTTCCCATCCTTTTTCAGGAATATGTGATTGGCTATATTCACCTCTGGATTGATACGGAAGGGAAACCTCCCTTTGATTTTTCCACCCTTGATACAGCCTATCAATTTGCAAAAGTCCTGGCTTTTTCTCTTAAAGAAAATGGGTATTTTGAACAAGGAAAAGTAAAAAAGACTTCTTTTCAGGGACGTATTATGGACATAAGCGCGTCAGGGATGCTTTTTGCCTATCCCCTTTCCCCCCTTTCTTCGGCCCTTTTACCCGACAGCGAACTGGATGTGGAACTGATTACACCCCGCAGGACAATCAAAACAATTGCTAAAATTGTTCGGCGGTATACCGATGCTTCGACCGGCTATTTTGGTTGCCGGTTTCAGGACATTGCTCCCGAGGATATGCGTTTTCTATTTGAATATATTTATGGGAAGCCCTTTACGGACCAGGATGCCCAGTTTTTGAGTGGTAATGTGTAATGGGTATGGTCCGTGAGAATTTGTGTATGCTTCCGGTTAAGGGTTCACTATTTAACCACATCAGGGGCTTTAAACTTTTTTACCTTCCCGGGGGACGGGATACTGGGTACATAACCCGTTACACCTCTTTTCCCCGTCCCCTTTAACGAATACCTATTCTTCTATCGTAATTCCGTGTCGCCGTTTGGGGAAAGTCTTACGCATAGCGACCCCATTCCGCTTATCGTTATATACAAAGCCTCCGTTCCAATATTCTAATGCCGCAAAGAGGGCGTTTCCCCCATCCATGTCATCACTCTTTTCGGTTCTGAAGGAAACATAGTTTCCTAACTCTTCATAGTTCTGGGCATGTAAACACTCAAGCCGTTTGCGATTAAATTCGTTCCACTGCTCGAGTTCCTTAAAGCCTTCTCCCTCATCTTCTACGATAAGGCGAGCCTCCTCGGGACTAAAGTAATACCATACCCGTACTTTCTTGTTGATATCGTTGTGATTCCCGTGTTTCACCGCATTTTTTATGATTTCTGATATCTGCTGCTCCAAGAGGTTAATTTCTTTTATCTCCGGCGGAGCGGACTGCACAATAAGAAGGGTAAAATACCGGATTTGCCGGTAATCGGAGGGGAATTCCTTATATAACATGTTTGTTTTATCAAATAAGGGGGATTTACCGTCAGCCTTCAATTCTTTTATTTCTTCCATAATTTTCCTCTCTTGATTAATTGTTTATTTACAGAGATTTATTCTTCCATTTGTTTGATAGCCTCTTCTAACGAAGCGCTGATGGGGAAGTATCCCATCAGTTTTGTAAGCTCAATTACCTTCTTTACAGAACCGTGGATGTTGGTGATGGTCAGTTTTAGGTTCATTTTCTTTATGGTAGAACAAATGTAGATAAGGGCCCCAATTCCACTCGAATCGATATAATCAACCCCTTCGAGGTTGATAATAAACTTAGAGACCTTTTTCTCAAGCATTTTCATGACTAGCTCTTTCAATTTGTAAGAATTGTAGAGGTCCATTTCTCCCTGCACATCAATGATATAGGTCTCGTTATTTTTCCGGATTTTTAGTTCCATAAATGTCTGTTCCCCCTGTCTTTAATTTTTTGCTTTAATAGCAACTATGGTTTGATCGTCATGCTGACGGGCTGTTCCCATAAAAGAACGGAGATCCTCCTTTATTTTCTTTGCGATCTCAGGCCCTTCCAAATCATGATATTTATGTAGGGCCGTTGTCAAGCTCTTAATCCCATACTGTTTTCCCGCTGGATTAATAGCCTCTATTACCCCATCGGTATACAACAATAGTACATCATTTTTTTCAAGTTTGAAATGGGTCGCCTGATACTCGGTATTTCGTTCCACCCCTATAGGGACACTTTCTACCTCGAGGGCATCTACCAGCCCCATATGGTTTTTCCAAATGAGCAGGGGCCGATGTCCCGCATTGGCAAACTCACAATCCCCCGTAATGGGATTATACACAACAACCTGGAGGGTAGCAAAGTGATCAATATCTATCTTTCCTGTGATTCCCCGGTTTATCCAGCTCAGCAACGTACTGGCATCTTTGCTAGAACTGGTAATGAAATGTACCAGGGCCCGGATCATCACCATAATAAGTCCCGCCTGGATCCCTTTACCGGCGATATCCCCAATCACAAAGTACACCCGCTCCCGACTCACCGGGATGATATCATAGTAATCGCTGTTTATCCCCCGGGCATTCTCAGAAAACACCCCGATACTACAACTACTTAATTTTGGGAGTCGCTTTGGCTGCAGGGCCCGCTGGATATCCTGACTGATGCTTGCCACCGTATCGATGTCACTTTTTTCACTTACATCTTGAAATGAATAAACGGTATTGATAACCACCGCCGCAAATCCCGCGAGGAGCACCGCCCGATCAAAATCTTTGTCAAGAAAAGGCGAAGCCTCCGCCCCTCTCATACACACCGCTACACCGATGATATGGTCCTCTATTAAAAGAGGAATAACCAAAAGGCTTCCAATCGGTAAAACAGAATGGGACACAACCCTACCATCTTTTTGTGCATAGGGGATAAAGAGGGGCTTGCCGGTTTGGGCGGTTTCCCCAATCAAGCCCTGTCCAATAGGAAGCTTCAAATGAAGGAGCCAATCTCGAATGGCATCTTCTGACACATCGGTGCCCTCCGGCAGAGGAGTAAACGGATATATTTTTCCGTAAGCCGCCCGGCTGGACACCATATACTCCACATCATCCACTAAAAGGATAAGGGTTCCATCAGCGCTGGTTCCCTCGGTAATCGTTCTTGCTACATAATCCAGCAGTTTGTTTAAATCCCCCCCTGAATGAAGGGCATCGGTAGAATTCAATACAAAGTTATACAGAATATCGATGTTATCAGCTAAGCCATCCCGATCGGAAATCAATTTATTGTCTTCTTGCTTAACATAAAGAAGTAATGTCGTGATAAGTAAAAGATAGTGGCCGGCGTAAAAAAAGGAGAGCACCTCAGAGGAAGAGCTCGATAAGAAATGCCCTCCAAAGAGAACAATAAAAGCAGTCCCTACCAGAATATACACTCCTCCCATGGGATTGCCCGTTTTTCCCACAAAGAGCAGAACAACAAGGGATACCAGGACTGCTACAAAACAAAGGAGATTAAACAATTGATATGAGATTACAGACAAGGAAAAAAGGGTTACTGCCAAAAGCCCATACAGGAAAAGGCCAAGGGTATATCCATAAAGGGCGCCCCTTTTTCGCTGATAAAGTAGAGGGCCAACAATGAAAAGAGGAACCATCACATCAGTTAACGGTAGAAGAAAAAAGGGGATTTTTCCTGTAAAGAAAATAACATCCCGCCCCAGCATATAAAGAACCGCCGGCATCGCCCATCCGAGGAGATTCTCTGAATCATGTCGAAGAGCGGTTTGTACTACCAGCACCAAGGCTATGAGGGGAAATAATTTTGCTATGTGAGCATATACCCATGTGGTTTGAAACATTTCTGAGAACATACTAAACCCTTTTTGAGTCTATCATTGATGATAGGAGGCGTCAAGCACAGAAGACATTTTTGTTAGTACCTATAAAAAAAGGGGATATCCATCACTACTTCTTGGACATCCCCTTACTAGCGGCAATAGGACTTGAACCTATGACCCAACGGATATGAGCCGTTTGCTCTACCAACTGAGCTATGCCGCCGTTTCTGTGGAAGCTAAACTACCAGGATGTACAAAAAAAGTCAAGACCCCATCCTCTTTAGAGAGGTACATTCCAGAAGACGGCCACAAGACCTCAAAAAACGGAGATACCTTGAAATACGGCATAATAATAAGGGACGGGGAATCTCTGGCTTAGAATCATTGTTTCGTATGGTCCCCTAAAAACAACTCAATTCGACCCCCCCCAACCAGATGAAAATCTTAGTTCTCTCTGGTATAGTGCCGATGATATGAGCATGGACAGGAACATCAAGAGAAGAAGACCAGAACAACGAATTGCCTACATCTATGTAGGGCTTTGTGCAGCCCTCTTAGGAGGATGTACCTCCTCTCCTTCCCCACCCCCTCAAGCCCCAGAAACCGTGTGGACCCTTATAGAAAAAGGCGAAGTTCAACGGGTGGAAGAGTTCTTCACCGGGAAACTCAATATAAACACCACCGATGAAAAAGGACGGACCCCTCTTATTAGGGCAGTGGAACTTCAAGATACAAAACTCACGGCCCTTTTCCTTGCCTTAGGTGCGGCGGTAGAACTGCAAGATACAGAAGGCCGTACAGCCCTTGAAATTGCCTGCAGCAATGGGAACCAGGAAATCACAAAGCTTCTGGCCGCCAGGGGTGCTCCTTTGTACCTTGCAAGTACGGAGGCCCAACAACCGGTACGAATAGCCATACAGAAGGGAGAAGGGCTTTTAGCGGCCCTCATTCATCCTGCAACCCTTTCCCAACGGGATGAAAAAGGGAGAACCCTGCTCCACCTGGCGGCCCTCATGGGTAAGGGGGAGGCGGTCCAGCAACTCCTCGCAGCGGGAATTCCCCTTAATATAAAAGACGGCAATGGAAAGACGGCCCTGGATTATACCCTTGAACAGGCCGATTCATATGAACACGTAAAGTGTGCTGAACCTATCATTCTAGCAGGCGGAGTTACCCAGTACCCGAATTTCTCCTACCTTCTGCAAACCCTTCGTTCTTACAATGTAAGTATTCGCTTTGCCGATGGCTCCACGCCACTCCATCAGGCAGCGCGAGCAGGTCACCGTGGGGTTATCCAGTACCTGCTTGAAAAAAAGGCCGATATCAATGCAAAGGATAGCGCCGGTTCCACGGCCCTCCACGATGCAGCCCGGGCAGGTCATCTTGTAATTGTTAAAACCCTTCTCGAACAGGGAGCGGACCCCAATGCCCGGGATGCCAAGGGTAATACGGTACTCCACCTTATTCTACCCTCCCAGGTACGAGAAGAGGCCGTAAAAACCCTTCTTTCCTATGGGGCAAATCCCAACAGTAAGGATGAACATGGGGACGCGCCGCTCCATATCGCTATCGCCATGAATCTGGGCGAAGCGGTGGTGGCTCAGCTTCTTGCTGCGGGGGCAGATATCAATATTCGTAACACAAAGGGACAAACCCCGCTCCATATGGCGGTTATAAAAGAGGCAGAGCGGTATGTTCCCCTTTGCCTGGAAAAACAGGCGGACCTTTTTGCTACGGATATAGAAGGGGAAAGCCCCTTGAGTCTGGCCTTCAAAATGAACAGTCGACTCATTCCCCTCCTCATCACCCCTCAAACGGTACAACTCACTGATAACATGGGGAATAGCCCCCTTCACCTGGCGGTAAGTTTGAATGCCCCCCTTACAGTCATTGAACACATCCTGAAGGTTGGGGGCAACGTAAACGCCCGGAATAAAACCGGAAGTACCCCCCTCTTTATCGCCATAGAAAAGAACAACCGCGAAGTAGGGGAACTCCTTTTAAGCCGCGGGGCGGATATTTTTACCCCCGATGCAAGTGGAAAAAGTCCTCTCTACATTGCCTGCACAAGCCCTGGAGGCCTTAGGGAATGGATGATCAATTCGTATACTATTACTGCCACCGATAACCTCGGGAATGGGATACTCCACTACCTGGCCCAGTGGAAACTGGCTTCTCTTATTCCTGTCGTGGCCCAGCGCGGAGCCCCCATTGATAAGGCCAATGCAACCGGCGAGAGTCCCCTCTTTTTTGCGGTAAAAGCAAATCACCCTGCGAGCATTCAAGCCCTCGCTACCGCGGGGGCCAACCTGCAGTTCAGGGATAGACTCGGTAATACGGCCCTGCACATAGCGGTACGCTGGAATTCCCTTGAAGCGGCGCAATTTCTTATTGAACAAAGGCTCCCCATCAATGCGCAAAACGCCGCCGGGAAGAGCGCCCTCCATGTGGCCTGTACATTGGGGATGCACCAGATGACAGATCTCCTTATCCAGCAAGGGGCTGACTTAAACATACCCGAGACCGAAGGGAATACCCCCCTGATGGATGCTATTGGGGCAAACAACGCCCAGGGGGCAGAACGGCTTTTGAATGCCGGAGCAGATCCCCAGGCCCGGAATAATCGGGGGGATACGCCCCTCCATATGGCGGTCATCCTCGAAAACACCCGGATCGCTAACATCCTGCTTTCCCGGGGAGCTTCCATCCATGCCCGGAATTCAATCGGGAAAAGTGCTCTCCAGATGGCCTTAACCGGTTCTTACAAGATGGTCCCCGTCCTTCTTACCAAGGACCGCATCAATTCCACCGATGATGATGGAAATGGACCTCTCCACACCGCCATCCTTGAAGGAAGCCCCTTGTCGGTAATCAAGCAAATCGTTGAATTGGGAACCCGAATTCACACCATCGATGCCCGCGGGAAAACTGCCCTTCGGCTTGCCATTGACCGAGAAGCCTGGGATGTGGCCTCCTTCTTAATCGAACAGGGGGCATCGCCTTTCTCGGTAGCGGCTGATGGGGAATCCCCTGCATCGGTGGCCCTTTCCCAGGGGACCGTGGCCTTAGGAGCATTGTTTTCTGGTTCCGCCATTCAGCTGAGCGATTCCACCGGGAACACCATCCTCCACTACGCCGCATCGAAAGGAAATGAACAGGCAGTTCGCTTCTTGCTTTCCCTCGGAGCAAGTAAAACGGCCCGTAATACGGCGGGCGAAACCCCCTACGATGTGGCCCTGCGGTGGGGAAGAAAAGATCTCGCACCGCTTCTTCAGTAGCATCACGAGGAACGATATGTGAATATTTAAGTATTAAGATCTGCCGCCGGCCTGATGACGGCGGCGTTTTTATTGTTGGGAAACTGCCACCTGCGACTCGCTCTTTCGTACATCATCATTCGCGGCTTTTATTAATTCGTCCCAGGAGGGGTATGGCAGGGGATACTTGTTACCGTTGTCCTTCTTGCTGTTTCTTTTGATCCGCCTCAAGTTTGGCGGCCCAAATTTCCTGTTTCTTCTTTACGGTTTCCGCTTCTTCCCGTTCTCCCATAAGGATGTGAATCCGTTTGAGCGCCGCAAGGTAATTTATCGCCTGTTTAAAATCATCAAACCGAAGGGTGGAAAGCTCGTACTTTTCTCGATATCGGTCAGCAGCCTGGGAAAGAAGTCGCTTAATTGTGCGAAGGTAGTATACCGTAACTTCATAATCGGGTGATCGGGGATCCATCCCGGCGACGGCACTCTTTAAATCAAAAAGATTTTTAGCTACCGTAGCAAAACGGCCTTCAATCTCTACGAAAGCCCATTTCCATTTGGTGTTTTCCCCATAGCCATCTTCCACCAGCCGAATAGCAAGCCCCAATTTACGGACCAGGGTATACCGACGGGCAATATCAACCCCTTCAAGGAGGGCCAGTTTTTCTTCGTATTCCGAATAGGGGGCATCGACTAAATTCGTAACCAGTTCCTCAAGATAAATAATGCTTTTATAGAGGGACTTACGGGCTTCGTTCAGGGCATCTTCATTTTTTACCCCCAGGATTGCCTGGGAAATCCCGTTCATCACCAGGTAATACGAAGCCAGGTTAAGCATCTCTTCGGCGAGGACCAACTTTTTAAAGGCCCCCGTTTGGGGCTCCTTTTGAATCAGGGCAAGCATATTCCGTTCCCGATTCAAAATTCCATCTATCATTTCTTTGTAGGGTTTGATCTTCTCAAAGTAACTGTGTTTATGTTCTGCGGTTATCTTTGCCATGATATTTCCCGTCTTTTACCCCGTTAATCCTCGATACCGGGCAAGCAACTCTTCCGCATGGGCGAGGGCCACCCCCGCCGAGGCATCTCCCGACAACATCCGGGCAATTTCTTCCTTCCGCTCTCTGTCGGATAAGGGCCGAACCGTCGTGACGGTCCGATCCCCCACTACGGACTTTTCCACCTTGAGATGATTATCGGCACGAACCGCAATAGAAGCAAGATGGGTAATACAAAATATTTGTTTAATCCTTCCCAACTGCGCAAGATGTTCTCCTACTGCAAGGGCCACTTCCCCACCAATACCGGTGTCTATCTCATCAAACACAAGGGTTTCCACCGTATCCGAATGGGCAAGGATTGTCTTAATAGCAAGCATCACCCGGGAAAGCTCCCCACCACTGGCAATGCGGGATAGTTCCTTCAGAGGTTCCCCGGGATTAGGCGAAATAAAGAATTCAATGTCCTCAGCCCCATAGGGGCCACAGAGCAGGCTATCGCTGCCCTGGGTTTTGGGGAGAACCGAAACGGCAAAACGGGAACGGTTCATCCCAAGGGATGCGAGGATGGCGGTTATTTTTACTGAGAGCTCTTCCGCGGCCTTTTCGCGTTTCTGGGTAATCGAGCGGGCCCGCTGAATTACTTCCCGTTCAAGGCTCGCGATCTCCGCCTCCAGGGCAGCCCTGTTTTCTTCAAAGTGGGCAAGATGGTCTAGTTCTTCTTCTGCCTTTTGTTTATAGCCCAGGATTTCTTCTTCCGTAGCCCCATATTTTTTCTTAAGTCGATATAAGAGGGCAAGCCGTTCTTCTATTTCCTCAAGGCGCCGCGGATCAAAGGTAAGGTTGTTTCGATACGTCCTCAGTTGATCCGCCCAATCTTCCAGGTCGTAGTAGGTACTGTTTATCCCTTCGGCAAGAGCAGCCAGGGTACTATCAATCGACAGGGCACCTTCCAGGCTCGAACGAACCCGTCGCAGTGATGCCAGACAGGAAGCGTCCCCTTCAAAAAGAAGCTCACAGGCCGTTTCTATATAGGAGGCAAGTTTTTCGTGGGCCCCCATGCGGCGGGATTCCTGTTCAAGCTCTTCGCTTTCTCCGATACGAAGGCGGGCCTTTTCTATTTCTTCAATAGCGTAGCTAAGCATCTCCATTCGGGCCTGGCGATCCCGTTCGGAGGATCGGGAATTTTCAAGAAGCTTCCGTTTTTCTGAAAGGGTAGTAAAAACCCGATTAAACTGAAGGACCTCTTCTTCTATCCCCGCAAAACGATCAAGATAGCGCCGATGACTTTCCCGCTTCAGTAATAACTGATGTTCATGCTGGCCATGAATATCAAACAATAGGGAAGTGAAGTCCGCAAGGTCGTTCCGGGTGACCGGGACATTCTGAATGAACATGCTCCCCCGACCATTTTGTTTGAGGTTGCGGCGGAGAATTACTTTACCTTCTTCCGGCTCTATTCCATGATCGGTAAGCCAGTTCAGGGCTTCCGTATTGCGAGGGTCCACACCAAGGATCGCCGAAACCCGAACTTCTTCTCTGCCCGTTCGTATGATATCCGTATCTACCTTTGAACCAAGAATAAAGCCCAGGGCACCCACAATAATCGATTTTCCGGCACCGGTTTCACCGGTCAAAATGTTAAGGCCCCCTTCAAAGCTGATGTGAAGGGTATCAATCAGGGCATAATCCTGGATGATCAATTCCTCAAGCATCGGGACCTCCCGACCAGTTCAATTTGGTTCGCAACACGGTATAAAACACATCCCTCCCACTGGCAACCAGGAGTGCCGGAAACGGGGCTTTTTCAAAAAGCACCGTATCTTCTGGTTCTAATTCTACCACAATTTGACCGTCAATAGTTAAAATAACGTTGGTCCGCTGCTCCTTTTCTACTTGAACCGAGACATGTTCGAACACGGGAACCACCACTGGCCTGTTAGAAAGGGTAAAAGGACAGATGGGATTAATGATGAGGGCCTCCATTTCAGGGTCCAGGATGGGTCCGCCGGCGGCTACCGAATAGGCGGTTGACCCCGTGGGGGTCGCTACAATAAGGCCATCCGAAAGATAACGCCCAAATCGAACCGATTGGGTTCCCACATCGAGCCGAATGATTTTGGTGATCCCCGATGCGGCAATAACCCCATCGTTGAGTGCCACATGGCTTGCTATAAGAGTTCCTCTTCGAAATACCTTAATTGAAAGCATGATACGTTTTGAAGGAAGCTCTTTTCCTTCTCGCCACCCCTTATATACGGAAAGCCACTCATTTCGATGGATAGCCGCTATAAAACCAAGGGTTCCCAGATTTATAGGGAAAATAGGGACCTGCCAGGGGGCCACACACCGGGCGGTATAGAGCACCGTTCCATCCCCCCCAAGGGAAAAGACCACATCGAAGGGCCCTTGAGGTTGGTTCGTTGGTCTTCCTTCAAAGGCACAGGTAACAACCGTTACCCCTGCAGCGGTAAGGGCGGCTTCTATTTCCTGCATCAAACTGCGAGCATCATCTTTATGTAAATTGACGATAAGCAAGGCCCGACGAACCATTGGTGGCTGTCCCATATGCCTATTGTTACCTATTTATGGCAATGTGGCAAGCAGGCGGGCCACCTTTTGGACCATGGGAGAAGAAAGACGGGGATAAAAAGGGAAAAGGACGGTCCGCAAGGAAAGCGAATATGCCACCGGATAATCCTGCGGTTTTTCCAAATGGGCCACAACAGTATCCTGGAAGGCGAGAGCTATTTCTACTTCCTTTTTGACCCCATAGGCAATGACATCCTTTGCCCCACTCTGAAGGACAAGAGGAAAACAATAGTTGTTATACTCTGCCGTATCAGGATTAATAAAACGTTTATGCCGGCTCTGGAGTGCCGCCTGGGTATATACCTCCGCGATAGCCCTTCGTTTTTCGTAGTTCCGTTCTGATTCTTTAAATTGCACCGTTGCCATGGCAGCATTCACATCGGGAAGCCGATACTCTGGCGGTAAGGTAGACCAACGACGAAGCACCGTTCCTTCTCGGCGATTCATCGCATAGAGGAGGCACCCACCGCCGGCGGTAAAGAGGTCCCGTTCTTCAAGGCCCAAAAGGGTAAAAACCCCAAAAGAACCTACCCGCTGCTCTCCAATATTCGTACCAAAACTTCTTGAACAATCTTCGATAAGAGGAAGGCCAAGATCCAGAATAGGCTGTATTTCAGGTACATATCCCAAGGTATAGTGAAGCACACAGGCTCGAACCGTAAAAGACTCTAAGGATTCTCCTGAAAGGTGGGCCCTTTTCTGCTGAATACCCTTCTGGATGGTAGCACCGCTCATGTTACCCGTGGACTCTTCTACATCCACCAAAACTGGTTCTAGACCTAAATCCTCAAGGACCTGGAGATAATAAAAAGGAGAAAGGGCAGAAATCACCACTCCACTTCCCCGGGGTAAATCAAGGGCTTTTAGAGCATAGTAGAGGGCAAAAACAGGACTGCGAAGGGGAATACCATAATCGTATCCAATATATTCTTTGGCTACCTGTAAGAGACGAGTCGCATATTCACCGGGACCCAGGGAATCTTCCACCAGCGCAGTGAGCACCGCATCCATCTCCTTTCGGCGGATGGTGGGAGAGAAGGCTTTGATACGCATGAAAAACTCCCTCTGTTATTGTTTTAATTCGCTAATTTTTTGTAATTCCCGAGGATTAAAGAGACGACGAATATCCAGAATAATAAGATACCGCTCCTCTGTGGAAACCACTCCCTGAATATATTCGGCTCCGATTCCCGAGAGCATCTGAGGTGGTTCCTGAATCTGTTCATCTTCTATCGTAATTACCCGCAACACCTTATCAATAACAACTCCCAGCTTCATTCCATCAATATCAATAATGATGAATCCTGAAAGCAATTCTTCTTCTTCATCGATAGCTGGTTTTTTTATATGGAATCTTTTATGCAAATTGATAATGGGGATAATTTCTCCCCGCAAATTGATAATGCCTTCTACATAGGAAGGGGCGTTAGGGATAGGCCGTATATCTTGTACGCGAACGATTTCTTTAACGTCCATGATATCTATACCATAGACCTCTTCGCCTAATTGAAAGGTCACAAGCTGATACTGGTATTCCTTTTCGGCCATAGTATTTCCTTTTATAGACAGTATATGTACTACTTTACTATTGATTGGCCATTTCATCAATAGGAATGGGGGCTTTTTTTATGGAAACAAAAAGGAGGTTTTTCTAAGCGGCAGAATAAGAGTAAGGATACAAGAAAAGTTTTTCCCCGGGGAAAAAACTCTCCCGCCCTTACTCTGGCAAGGGCAACGGTATAGTAACACAGGTGGGAAATAAAAAAAGCCT